>NZ_JAXLNY010000003.1:0-28566 GCF_034321865.1 Vibrio sp. PBL-C16
GCGTTTACAACGTGGACAGAACATCCATTTCGGGAAACGGACTGTCATTAAAGCATTATGGGGACCGACCTCATCTCTCTTATTCTTGATTACCGGCGGTTTTTTCAAAGCCCATACGCCAGCTTCGCGAGATAAACGATCAAGTTTTATCTCTTCAAGCCTTTTAGGCCAATAAATCGGGTCTGCTAATGCAAGAGATTCGTCACCAAGTTCAATGATAGAACCTGGGCCAAAAGGTGAAATCAATTGAGAACTACGGTAAGCGCGGTTTGAATCTGCCATTAGTTCTCTCCTCTAATAAACAAACAGGTTTCAGTATCGACATTTCTCATTGAATTTAGGGTACGCCACGCTTCATCATGTTGCGCACTTTCATAAGGTTGGATTAACGGTTGAAATTGCTTTTCTCCCGTGTAGTGGCTTAAAGGCTTAGACGTTCTATCACAACGTTCCTGCCATATGTCGACTAGAGATTGAAGGTATTCTAGAGTCTCGTCTTGCTCCTTTTGTGGCATACCGTCCATAGCCTTTACGATACGCTTTTTAAATACCGCCAAGAGTGTTTTGAAGTCAGAATGGGACACATCTAGGTGCCTCGCGTTTTCATTTTTTCTTAGGTAACCCGTAACTCTGACGACTGAAATTAGAGCAGCATGCAGAGCCCGTTCAAGTGCTGGTTTAGCCCAAGGGGTAATACTAGTAGGTTCAACGTAACGATATAGGGCTTGATGATAGCTTTTGAAAGTTTCGTAGTGTGAGCGATCTCGTGGCTTAGTCGGAGAGTATTGAGTGATCACAATGCCAGGAGGACGTTTTTTACTTCGTCCTACACGGCTTGAAGCCTGTATATATTCAGCAGTAGCTTTCGGCTGTCCAGCAATCACCATCATACCAAGGCGTTCAATATCCACACCGACAGAAATCATATTCGTACACGGTAATATATCGACAGCATCAGGAAAAGACTTACTTAGTTTCGTTAGTACTTCCGGTATTTTGGAGCCTTTGACACCTGCGCTAAGTTCCTCGACGCTTTCAATCTTACGAGTATCATGCATATTATTGGAAATGACTTTGATACGTTCTGGAATATCGTCGCGTCCTAGGGTCATAGTTTTACCTAGTTCTCTGCGGCTATTGTGATAAATCGGCAGGGTCCAGTAACTATCTAGTAGTTCATACTCAAACCCTAGCTCAAAAGGAGCTAAAAGAGCGGCAGCACTTGTTTGAACAAGTGAAGTTTGCCCTGTATGCCCGCTGGGCATTACACCAACATACATTCGGCCTGGTTTATCAAGTTCTTCTTTTGAAAAGAAAGAGTCGGCTTGGTCTGTCCCTGATGGAGGAAACACGTTAACTCTTCTGCCAAATAAACGTACACTTTGCTGCTCTGCCGCACGAATCGTCGCAGTTGCAGCTATTACCTTAGGCTTCTGGCCAAGGACCTCAATGATAGAATCAAAACCAGCTTCATAAATACCAGCAATGGTGCCTAAAGGACCAGAAATTAGATGTAATTCGTCTTGAATTATAAGGCTTGGAGGTAGTACTTTTTTATCTCCGAAGAAAGCCGCAGCTTCAGCCTTCCAAGTTAGGCGAGCAAATTTGTCAACCGTTCCTATTAGAAGACTAGGTGGAGAAGCATATAAGGCCTCGTCCACAACTTGTATAGGTAAGTGGTGATGAAAATCACACCCTTCATTTGGGCAGAAAAATTCAAACTTGTTATCAGGATTTGAGCGAATACCATATGAAAGATGCTCAGAGGTATAAACCTTCGGTATTATTTCAGTACCGCACCAAGGGCAATTTTGTAATTGGAAACTATTCTCTGGTTCAGGGTCGTCGCGAGTGATCACAAACTTGTTATGAGCATCTTTATAACTATTAGGTGTGCTATCCATACCTGCCCATAGGCCAAGAGAAAACTGCTCTTGGCCTAATCGAGAATCATTTTCGCGTAATTTTTCTAAAGCGCAGATTAAGCTTCCAGCTCTTTGAAACTGTTGAGATGTTAGCAAGCGTAATGTGTAGCGTTTAATAACTGCAGTGCCTGCGCCACGTTTCCCTTTAGTCAAGCGACGGTATATCATTTCCCATGCAGCAACGGCTAGGTAGGCTTCGGTTTTACCACCACCAGTAGGGAACCACAGAAGATCTACTTCTTCATGAGATTTAGGCAAATCACCAGTATCTTTGTTCGGAATAAGAGATTCTAAAACGAGCAATTGAAAGGCTAACTGGAATGGGCGCCATTTGAAGTTCTCAACAACATCATCAGCAAAGTAATCCGGGCTTACATACTCAAAGTCCTTTGACTTAGCTTCTCCGGCATACTTTTTCCCAGAATGTAGCATTTGCATCAGCATAGCCTTGTTAGCGATACGGAAGGATTCCATTGCTAATGAAGAGTTTTGTAGTCCTTTAATTCCATCCTCCATTCTTTGAGCTGCACTTTTCAATCTCTGGATAATGCGCTCTTTCGCTGCAAGATATCTACCATCTAAAACTTCGTTATCAAGCTCATTAATCCACGCTCGGTAGGCTAAAATAAGTTCTTGATATCCAGAAAGTAGTTGTTGATCAGTTGCCGCATCAACATCCGCTATTCTCGTTATGCTAAGAATGTTACTGCTGAGGTTTGGGTACTTACTCTGATCTATTTCTGTACTAAAGTCTTTCACTTCATGAGTAGGCATCGCCTCAGTGTATAATTGGGTTGGGCTTGCTTCCCCATCAAAAGACCAATCAACAGCAACACCATGCCCAACAGCCCAAGGAACCCGTTTTCTATAAGCTAAGTTCAGTTCCTGCTGCTCATCATCGAGTTTGAATCGTTCACTACTTGGGTACTCTCTGATATTACCCTCTAAAACAGAGACCTTGATACCGCACTGGTATAAACATTTTTCAGGATCTAACCGCTCACCTGAGCTTGCATTGTTTGACATTGCGATGGTTACAACCTTTCCAGAGGTTATAGGTCTTACCGTAATATCTAGACGTGCGCGTCCATCAAGTATTTCACTCTTTCGAGATACTACTTTTTGTAGATCTTCTTCATGAGATAGTTCAGAGCGTTGCCACTCAAGCATTTTCCCTTTGGTATAAGAGCCTGCTGTAATATTCAGCCGCAACGATGTATTTGCTTGGATAGCGAAAGATATAGCCATTGATGATGGTTTAAAATCATTGGCGAGAGCTTCGGTAGTTGAATCATCATCTTTGTCGTCATTTGTATCATCGATACAAGCAGCAGCAGGAAAGAGAGTCCCTATAAGGTAACGTTTATGAGGAGCATCTTTTAACCTCTCTTGCTCCCCTCCTACAGGTCCAATAAGCTGTGTTCTTAAGTAATGAATTAGCTCGAGCCTTGCTTGGGTAAATTCGTTCATTTGAATTCTCTATAGTATTTTTTTGACAGCGCCAAAGCAGAGTACCCTGTACGGTATGAATTTAAATTGAGTTGATTAACCTTATGTTTAAGGTAGCCTTCAAATTAACTTGCTTGGAAATTATTGGCATTGTGGCTTTATCTTGCTGCTTATATAATACTCAACTTATTGCAATTCAAAAAGAGTAGCCCCGTAAGTATTTCTCATCGTGTGAGGGTGCTCTACCTTATTATCGTTTACTAAAGTAGCTCCTCCCAGAGTCATGAATTCCCCCTTCTCTAAAGCTTCCAGAACCTCGGCCTTGTTTTTGCGCGGCTAAATCGGGGTGCTTAGCCAAGGCATCTCGTTCCCTTATAGCAATCTCTTCAGCTGTAGCCCTACGTACTTCTTGGGACTTTTTAAGTTCTCGAATCGCTCTAGACATGTCAAACCTCATAGGACTTTTCATTTGATATTTCATCGTACATTAATCAAACACCTCAGCAATTGACCAAAATTAAGTTATTCCCTACCACCCTCTCAAATTTTCGACATTCCATTACTTTTCATTACACACCTTATAAATTAAGGGATATACTATTTCTAATTCCTACACGGAGGCAGAAATGGATACTCAACAGACCACCCAAAGCTTTCAATCGCTTAAACAAGGGGCTGATGCTTATATCAAGCGTCGAAACTTACGGTTACTCGCTAATCATCGTAAAGAGCTGCGCAATTTCACTCGAGCAGAAGCTTCCACCTATTTAGCTATTGATGCTAAAACTCTTGATCGATATGTTACTTCTGCAGGTATCGACCCTCGTCGCCATGAGGATTCTCAATGGTCGATTGATATAGAAGAAATGTATCGCGTAAGAGACTTATTACCGGAAACCTTACGTAAAGAGCCGAAATTCCAGCGTGGTGAAAAACAATCAACGCAAGTTATCGTAATCCAAAACCAAAAAGGTGGTGTTGGTAAGACAGTATCTGCCGCAACTGTAGCATCGGGCTTAGCGACTGAGTTTCACCAGGAATATCGAGTAGGGTTAATCGATATGGATGGCCAGGCGACTCTATCTATGTATTACGCGCCAGAAGCTGATCAGGAAGGCAACCTCTCAGTGGGCGATCTCATTATGCGTAACTTTGACTTAGACGAGGATGAAACGTTCGAGCAAGCGGTATCTGAAGCGTTCTTAGAAACCACCATCCCCAACTTACGTATTCTTCCTGCTTCGCAAAGTGACAGAGCAATTGAAGGGTGGTTTCATGAACAAGTATTCACACATAAGCTACCATCCCCCTACTCTATTTTGGCCGACATCATCGATGCAGTAAAAGATGAATTCGACATCATCATCATTGATACGCCGCCTTCTTTAGGTTACGCGACTTACAATGCGTACTTTGCAGCAACAAGTGTTGTTTTCCCATTATCAATTACCGAAAACGACATCGATGCAACGTGCTCATACTTTAGCTATATCCCACAAGTTTGGGCGTTGTTAGCCAATGCGAATCATCAAGGCTATGATTTTATGAAGATATTGCTGACGAACCATCGTGATAGCTCAACGACTACCGAGTTGATGAATAGCCTTTATGAACATTTTGCGCCTTACTTATATTCCAAAGAATTCAAGCATAGCGAAGCTATTAGACAAGCTTCTTCCTTACTTGCCACCGTTTTCGATATGTCAAAAAGCGAATACCCGAAAAGTAAATCCACTTTCCAAACGGCGCAGCAAAATGGTTATGAAGTAATTAGCCAAATTCAACGAGATATTTTGAGTGTTTGGCGCGAACAGGAGCAAGCATAATGGCAAAAAAACGTGGTGGTAGTCCACTAGGTAATACACCAGGCGCAGTTGAGGCTCAACAGTCAGCAGCAAAAGCGAACCTGACCACATTAACGCAACAGCTAACAGTGGAATTGGATAAAGCCGGCACTAACGCAGCCGAGTTTCTGCGAGAACAATTTGGAATTGAGTCTGTCGGTCAAAGCGTGGTTTGGCAGTTAGCGTCGGGGAATAGCGCGACCTTCAATGAAGTGACCCTGTCATACGAACAAGTTCGTGATGAGACGTTTGTTACCTTTGATGTGAACGGACGCGATCAGTCGCTTCTTACGGCAGAATCTCTATCTGACTTGAACTCCCTTGAGTTTCAACAGTTCTACCCTGCTGTAGGTCGGCAAATCGATGGCAAGATTGATGTGTTAGATGGCTCTCGCCGTCGAGCTTGGTTCTTACTTCAAGAAGGTCGAGTTAAAACATTCCGTATCCTTGTTACTCAAAATGAAATCTCTGTAAGTGATGCTAAGGCTTTGGCCAAGCAGCTACAAACTGCCAAAGAACATAACCTGCGTGAAATTGGACAACAATGCATCGCCATCAAATCGGCCAACAAAGAGATAACTCAGGCTGAGATTGCGAAACAAGTTGGGCTTAGCCAAGCCGGTGTAAGTAAAGCGATGAAAGCGGCCAGTATCGACGAGAAGCTGGTTAAGCTATTTCCGATTGTAAATGCCCTTTCACATCCGGACTATGCCTTGCTAGATAAGGTGATGAAGACCTGTGAAGATAAAAAACAGATTGCTAGCTTCGCAAAGAAAATTGAGAAAAATCTTGTCAATATTCAGGCTGAATATTCGCTTGAGGATCAGAAAGACGCCATTGTTTCTGCTATCAAAGCTGAGCTAAAAGTAGCAGAAACAAAGAAAAAGTCAGACAAAGCGGAAGTCACTCCCCTCGCCCAATTCGATAGCAAAGGCATGTTTGCACGTAAACGCGTTAAAGGGAGAAATTTCTCGTATGAGTTCGGGCGGCTTTCAAAAGGAATACAGGAAAAGCTCGATGAGGCAATACAAAAGGTTTTAATGGAAGAGAGTAACAATGAGTAATGAATATTACCCTTTACAAGTTGAGCTTCTGGAGCACTCTAGATCAATAAAATCTCAGGCTATGACTATTATTCTAAAAAAGCTACCTGATGGCAAAGATTTAGAAAGTCTCCAAGTATTATCATCTATGATCAATAGTATTGATAAGCTTGAGCTAGACTTTAAAGAGAGCCTGAAATCTAGTGGAAGTTTGGATAAAAAACTGAAACTTATACAAGATATCTATACGGAATCTAATGCTCTACTTTCCTTTATAAAACACTAATAAAAATAGATTTATTCATATAAAACGTCATTTTTCAATGACGTTTTTTAAAATTAAAATTTATAAAGAGTAACTTAACACTCTTTCAATCCATACTGCTCCCCTACTGTGCTACAAAAGTATGTCCTTCCTACTAGATGCATTTTCAACGCAACTTTCTTATCAGGCTCAACTGAAATTTTCATAATCTCACTGTAGCTATCGCTATCTAACGTCGAGTGAATTAATTCAGGTAACCCTCGTACAGCATCTAGCTTAATAACGTTTTGTGGATAGGATTGCTCTAAGACGACCTCATCAAATACTCGTCCTTTTAACACCAACATGGCGTTAGTGGTACAATCACTGATAGTGTCGGACAGGGACAAAACCAAGCAACGCTCTGTTGGGTCTATGTTAGATAGCTCTCGCAAATGAATATATACGGGCATATTTCTAAAAACAGCTTCACTTTTAGCCATGATAAGTAACCCTGCAAGTTCATCTTTAACCGTATTGATTCGAGAGCTTTTCATTATTTGAGAAAAGTTTGGCGCTGCAAAAAGCAATAACGCCCCTAATACACTAATCGTGATGATGAGTTCTATAAGTGTAAACCCCCGTTGGTAAGCTCTATTTAACATGAGTTACTCCCTAATTACTCCGCTTTGATTTGTCATTATTCAGCCTGAATAATGACAAACATTGTTTAATTTAAATGAATCTAAATCGGTTAGTTTTCCACTCTAACGCATCAATTAATCCACTCTCATACATCCCTGCCCAGTCGTAAAAAAATGGTGCAAACCCCTGCCCTCCAGTGATATGTGAAAAAGCGATACAAACTATCACTACGCCAGCAGAGATTGCGTATTCCACAGGGTCACCGGTTCTAAACCGCCCACCAAATAAATGAAATCGTCTGTCACTGTATGGCGAAAATGGCACTCCTGACACCGTCATTGCGTCAGTTAAAATATGGCTTACGCCTCCCCAAGCGAACGCCATGCCAATCATTTGATAGTCCCAAACAAAAGTAAATACGAGTGCCACAACGAGCCAATGGGTAAAAACATGGGTAGGGCCTCGATGTTTTATATGCCGACCTACGACCTTAGCAACATATTCAAACCAATCAGGTGCCGTGGCACCTAACACACAAACAGGTACATGAGGGGGTGAGATAACGGCACAAATCGACCCAGCAATAAGCCCATGATTCAGCCACTTCATTGAGTCACCTTCGGTTTAGAATGAGGAGGGAGGTAGGCAAGCTTTTGCAAATACTGATTTACGCTGTCGCTGTAGGAACTCTCACACAATGCAACTAGTGCCAGTCGATGCTCGACGATTTTAGCTTCATGAGCTAAAACGTCTCGATGTGAGCTCGCTACTTTTTCAAGTAGTGCCACTTGTTCGTTAACGTTCGCCACACCTTGGGCAACCCGCTGCTGTGAACGAGCCTCAAGTGATAGATAGAGCCCCATCAAGCGGTAAGCGTAGTTTCTATCAGCGAGAGCTTGGGTGAAGGATGCGACCGACGTCGCTGTGGCGGTTCTACGTTGGTACTCCCATTGCCGCTCTCGAGATTGCTCCGTCGTAGAGTAGAGCGGCATTTTTCCAACAATCCCGACATAGTGTTCTGAGATTTCAGGCCAATCATCACTGTTGTATTCATCTAAGTTCGTCCTCATTCCTGCGACAAGGTTTAAGTCGAGTTTGAATTTACTCTTCTCTGGGTAACAGTTGAGTACGGTCTGAAAGATAGCATCCGGATCAATCTTAGGCGCAGGCTTAAGAGCAGGAGTGGAGGTGTTGTAATGGGGAGCATCGCCTTTCAATGTCGGCAATTCGAAAGGCTTAATCTCCGGTGGCTGCGCTGTTGGTTCATCCCAGGGTGTAGAAATCCCCCAATCATTGGCGTAAGCCACGTGGCAGGACAGGGAACACAGCACTAAAAGGCCATACTTAATCGGCACGCGTAGACCTCCGTCCGCTACCAAGCATTTGCAAGCCGCCAATCACGGCTCCAGCTTCCCATGCGCCCGCAACAACGCATAAAGCAACCATGAACCAAATTAAAGCTTTCGTAGTGTCATAACTGACATCACTCTCTAAATTGATGCGCTGTGGTTCACGTCTTTCAACGATGGGACGAATTGACGGGGGAAGGCGACCTTCTTCACTACACGCCATCAACCAAACCTTGGCAGACAGTAAACATTTTCGTGCAATTTGAGCTTTGCGACCTGTCAACTTATGAGCATCATCAATGAAAAGCAAAGATTGAGTATCAACTAGGTAATCTGCCAATAAGTCCGCTTTCAATTGGAGATTAAGTTTGCTCCAAGGAGTAAAATAAGTACCTTCTTCTTGGCTACTTGCATACCATTTTTCAATCCCTTTAACCTCAACCCAGCTAGATAATGGCATTAGCCCTTCAAGCAAAACCGGTTGTGGTTTCTTTCCCCAAATTTCATGTCGGCTATCGCGCAACCGTGTAAGCCAACGGCTTTTACCAGAGTCATGAGCTCCGGTAATAAGTTGGCACTGAGTTCGGCGTAAGCTCGTTTCTTTCCTATCTCGACTTGGTGCAAAGCGGCGAGGGGAGTCTACGATCAAAGGGGTTACATAACGGGTCCCATCTTTTCGCTGACGTTTATGATCGGTTCTAAGTTTTAAAAATCGCATGCTCTTCTTTCCTAACCGCTACAGCATACAAGCGAAGAAAAACAAAAAAAGCGAGGCCTAGTTTCCTGCGAACAACTCAAAATAAAAATGTAATTGCGTTGTTTATTGATGCAGTTAAAAAGCAGCGTGAAGAAAAAGCGAAGTGGACGAGGAACATGGGTTAAATTCGCGCAGCTCCGCAAGTTTCAAACCGAAGGAAAGGGGTAAACAATCTGATGATGAATATCAATGATCGATAATTGATGAAGTGATCGAAATTAACGACCTTATTTTTCGCGCATAAGGGGTCTATGACGGGGCTGGGTGATGCCAAACTATAGCGTTAGCATCAACCTCACTTTCCATCATAAAAAGCACAGATTATTGGTTTTTCTTCGTGATGATTTATCAGGTGCGATTTACTGTGACAGATTAGTTAGGGCTGGGCCTAGTCACACGGCTCGCCACACCGCTGCAGGTAGAGGCGTTACTCTCTTCCGTTTCCTATACTGGTTTGTGTACCGACTTAACCAACCTTACAGACAGGCATATCACCATAGAACCTGTTTATCGATCGTTCATACCACACCATTGTCCAATCACGTCCCCCGTAGACGACATCACGTTGTCACTTACCCATTGCTTTCATCAAACAAGCTTGATGACCTCCCATTTATTTCACGTCGCTGGCGTATTTATCCGCAACGACAGAGACGGTAAGAATCTCCATACACTCTTTTGTTTTTATGCCTCTCCCACAGTTAAAAGGAGCATGAAGTTATAACGAGAGGGTTAGTGCGCAAAAAGAGTAGGGTATAGGATCCGATCAAGTCAGAGATCTTTGGACATGATGATCATATCAATTACATAGCATTAAATGACATTATTTAGGCTAGGTAATTCCTCCATTACCTAAAACATGTCATAATTACCTAAATATTGTTATCTATGGACATAGTGTGAAATGAGTGATGAAGAGTATTTTTATCCAGTCGTAAGCGATAACTTACCAAAGCACATAAAGAAGGGTCATCAGCTGGTTTTCAGTCGACAAGATTTATCGGCAAGAGAAGCAGATATGTTCGCTTTAATGATCGCACATATGAAAGCGGCGGACTGGGAACAAAAAACCCCTCATTACGAATTCACTTCGCATCAACTATCAGAATGGTTAGGTGTCGAGTCTAAACATATTGGTAGTAACTTAAGCCCAGTAGCAAACCGCTTAGCCAGTAGAAAAATAGGCATCAAAGTCGACACATCTAAAGGTGATATAGAGTTTGATTATCGGCCGCTATTTAAGCACATCGCTTATAAAAACGGTGTGCTTACTATGGTTCCTAACGATATGCTGAAATCAGAGTATATTGAATATAATCAAGGTTTTGCTCTCATTAACACTCGCAATTTCTTTGACGTTAAAAAAGAATATTCCAAACGCTTATACGAACTACTTAGCCGCTTTAAAGATAAAGGCTTTGAGATGCACACACAAAAGTTAAGTGAGCTCAAAGGAATCTTTGGCCTTCTGGATGAAGCTGGTAAGTTAAAGAAAGATAAAAGCTCTTTTAAAAACAACAGTGTGTTTATGAAGCGTTGTATTCGTGAAAGTATCAAAGAGCTTTCCGAGCATCCTCAGATCAGCAAAGAGCTTCTATTTTTAGAAAGTAGTCAAGGGGATAAAGGCTTTGAGGTTGTTAAAAAAGGGCGAACAATTACCGGAATAAAGTTTCTTTTCCGTTGGATAAAGTTAGGCACAATAGATGAGCTAAACCAACATGAAGCAATGAAAACCATTAAGGATCTAGAGCTAAAAAGGCTTCAAAACCAGGTTCGCCTCACCGAATCCGAACTGGAGTCATTAGCTATCGCTTACCGTTACGTCGGTAAAGAAAGTCATGCATTGAAAGTCGAGGAAAGTCTCTCAAGGCGGCACTTAACTCAAGACGAACAAAACCATGAAGATGACAACGAGCTAGAATCTTTGATTGAGAAAATAGAGACACTTTCAGAACTAAGTGATAGCCCAGATTACTAATTTCGAATAGAAGACATTTTCTAGGTATTTCGATCTCATTAATGACATATTTTAGGCAACAAAGAGTGATTCAAGACACAATTTAGGTGTTTTGGTGATAAGGCTCCTATAGATTCAAACTCTAGAAAGGGGAACTCATAAGAATACATGTCATAGCAAAGAATAACGCCTTGTTTAAACTAAAATATGTCAGCATTCAGAAGTAAACACCTAAAATGTGTCATTAGTAAACCTGATATGCGATCAATAACACCTAAAAGATGTCACCAATGAACCTAAAAAATGATCATCAACACCTAAAATTAGATCATAATCACCTAAATCTTGTTATCCCAACACCTAAAAGATGATCATAAAACATGATTAAACCCATATAAATCAATACGTTGTGAATACTATAGGTTTTATAGATTTATACTTTACATAGAGTAATATAGTTAAATATAGATCTTTATAGTTTGTGTGGATAACTGGAAAATCAAAGATTTACACAGTTACCCACGACAACGATCAATTTCATTTTTCTTCTTAATAAATTTTTATCCAGTCACATTTTAGGTAAGAACAACCAATTTAGTTCTCATCCCTTGCTATAACGTGAGAAAAGGAGGTGGTATGTCTAATTATGCATATTTACGAGTTTCAAGCGATAGTCAAGATGTGGCAAACCAAAAGCATGGTATCTATGAGTACTGTAATAAGGTTGGGTTAGCTAACTTATGTTTTGTTGAAGATGTTATTACAGGCAAAAAAAAGTGGCATCAACGTAAGCTCGGTCAGCTTATAGAAGGAATGGGAGCAGGAGATAAACTCATTTTTTCAGAAGTGAGTCGTATAGCTCGCTCAACACTTCAAGTATTAGAAGTTCTTGAAGTCTGCATGGCAAAAGGTATTGATGTATACATTGCTAAACAGAACATGCAACTAGATGGATCCATGCAAGCAAAAATCACAGCAACGGTTCTCGGACTTGCGGCAGAAATAGAACGAGAGTTTATTTCTATGCGGACTAAAGAAGCATTAGCGGCTAGAAAAAAAGCCGGTATCATTTTAGGTCGTCCTAAAGGTGAGGCGGAAAAACTCAAGCTGGACCCGAAGCGAGAGCAAATAGAACGTTATTTGGGAATGGGGTTAGGTATTAGACCTACTGCAAAATTGATCGATGAAGCGCCAAGCACATTAAGGGATTATGTGAAACGGAAAAACTTAAAAGCAAAAGTTATTGTTTAGTGTCTGCTAACTCTAGCCTTAGCTTTAAAGACTCCATCTCTAGCTTTATTTTTTCAGCTTGAAGGTTTTGGTACTCTTTCATGGAGAGCATTATTGCAATCGGTTTTCCATATCTTTTTATCTCTATAGGTTCATTTTGAACAGTTTCTAGTAGTGATTTAAATTTTGACGTTGCTTCATTAGCATTTATAGATTTCATAATAGCCTCTTTCCTTCAATCCTAACTGTTTCGATAAATATGAACAAACTCAATAGTGTCCATAAAGGTGTACCTTTTTGGACATACTGGAGTACCCATCACAAAACTGTACAGTTAGTCTTAGTTTTTAATGGTGAACATGTACACTATTAATTACCTATCTTGTTGTTCACTTTTAAAGGTTCACCATGAAACTTGGCTATGCTCGAGTCAGTAGCGATGACCAAAACCTTGATACTCAGCTTTCTCAACTCAAACAGATCGGCTGTGAGAAAATTTTTCAAGACAAGGCCAGTGGAAAGTCTTCCGAACGTGAAGCATTAAATAAATTGATCGACTTCGCTAGGGAAGGGGATGTGGTTCACGTCACCAAGGTTGACCGAATTGCGCGTAATACTATTGATGCATTACAAATTGCCGATCAACTCGCAGATAAAAACGCCGGGTTGGTATTCCATGATCTTGGTGATTTAGACATCAATAGCGATGTGGGCCGGGTCATTTACACCACGATTTCCGCTTTCGCAGAAATGGAAAGAAAACGTATTTTACAGCGCTGCAACGAGGGCAGAGCACGAGCCAGAGAAGAGGGGCGTCACTTGGGCCGATTTCCTGATAAGACATTGCACAAACGCATACAGGAGCTTGCTGGTGAAGGAATGAACAAACATGCTATCAGTAAAGAGTTAGGATGTAGCCGGACGACCGTGTATAAGGTGCTGTCGAAGTAACAGCTATGTGTAACCAGAATTAGGGATGCTCTTCTGATTCTTTCTTGCCCTCAGTCGACTGAATCATATGCATTGTTTCGTAAAACTCACCAATGATAGATTGATAACGAATCTCTAGAGAATCTAATTTATCTTTATTAAGTCTCGCGTTAACAACGTCATTTTCAAAGTCATAAAGAACACTAAAGATTTTATTAATATATTGAGTGTTCAAGAGATAAAGTTCCCTGTCTTTGTACAATCCCTCCCATAAAGAGATTGCGGTTACAGCAGAACTTGCAGTTAGAGCGATAACCATTAGTTCTGTATTTCCTTCGAATATTCCGGAAATTCCTATAGTTAAAGTAGATATGGATGAAGCAATAATGATGAATTTCCGATATTTTAGAGTATGAAAATAGTGGAAAGATTTATATGAATGCATCTTTTCGATGGAGCTGCATATTTTTTGATAAAAGTTAATAGCATGCTCGTGCAAAGTGCTATCAGGTATTTCCTTTATTGATTGATGTACCTTTCTTATGTCTTCTTCGGAAAATACGTTAATGACGCTATAGCTGTGTGAATGCAAGAGTGACTTTATAAAAGACTTCATATCTAACCTCTTTAGCGCTTTGTCGTTTAGTATGTGGCTTGATTCTCTAGGGGAGGAAATCTAGGAGTCAAGGTATATTGTGAAAGATTTAAATATAGACAACTCTTGTAAGTTATATGAATAAAAAGGCCTTGCTAAACACGCCAGCTCAGTCTGGCCACTTCCTACCAGTTGCCACAAAAAAACATGTCATGGCCTAAGCGCGTGCCACTTCGTGACACAGGCCATCACATAAATTTCGCAACGGGCAGGGCGGCACAGACTGGGCTTCTGTAGCAAGGCCGCTTAAGAGATCGGTTACCAACCCCCATCCCCCAAGCTTGGGGGTATGTGCGGCAATTCAACATAATGTGGAATAATGCAAAATTGCACGTGCCTATCGTCAGCAAGCTGCCGGGCACTGGGCAACTTCAAGCATTATTGGACATTATGTGTAAATTGCCGCCACCGCACTGAAAAGCGTGCTCTAAGGTAGCCAGCAGAGCTGGCGCGGTTTATCTGCCTTGCCCAAAAAACGGGCAAAGCAGGGTAATGATGGCGCATCAAAACACAAACAACGTGTTTCCATGCGGGGACGTTCATAACTTTCTATGATTCACCATTTGCGGTACGTTCGTTGTTGCCCGTGCCGGTCAATCCATAAAAGGCGCAAGCTATTTTATGGTATCCCACCACATCCCCCGCCCACCCAATGCTGCGCCCCGTTCTTTGGTTATCGCAAGGCTCGTATGGCCTTTGATTTTTTGTGTTTAGTTTGGCGTTAGTGCTCGTAATTTAAAGGCGCAGCGGTGGTCGTGTCGTGGTGCTTTCATAGTTGTTTAGTTTAAGCGGATTGAAAAACAAGTATATAGCCATATATTATCTTAGTTGACATAGGCTTATGAGAATCCTGATGGAATTGGCAATTCAAAATCTTTTGAGAAAACAACCTGGGTTGAAAGCGAAAAAAATAGCGTCTGAGCTGGGTTTAGAGCGTAAAAAAGTGAACTCGTTCTTGTATGCTAATTCTTCTACTTTTATCCAAAATGAGGACTATGAATGGTCTCTCGTTAACGGAACGTTGAAAGTGGTCTTTCCTGTTCCCGAAAGTCGCTGGTTAACTTCCGATGGTTTTGAAGAGGTAATAAAGCAGTACAGTGATTTATGGGATCAGGACACCTCTGCAATCGAAATGACTTTTCTTGGAGGAAGCTTCTTGCTTGACTCTTTGGGAAAACTGCTCGCTCTTATTAATCAATTGGTACATCAAAATAAATCTGTTTCACTAGACTTTAGCGCATGTGATAAATCTTTTTCTTACTTGTGTCGCATTGGTTTTTTTGAATTGATAGACCCAAGCGTTGCTGTTGTTCCCGATGTAAAGGATGCATCTTGTTACTATGGCCATAACAGCAAGGTTATGGAGTTCGGTGTCATTAATCCAGAAGAGCCGGATGAGAGTATTCCCGTCCAACTTAAACAAGCATTCATAGAACAGGCTGGTAAAAAGCATTCCAATGCTGCTTTCACGATGATCTCTGAACTTTTTGGTAACGTTCGGGATCACTCTAAATCGCCCATTGATGGTTTCGCCGCTCTTCAGGTTTACTCGAAAACTAATAAAATACAAACCGTTATATCAGATAGTGGCGTGGGGATCGCGAATTCGCTACGACGCGTTCTAAAAGAGCGTTACCCGGAAATATATCAAGAGTTTAAAACCGCTAATGCTGAAAATGATGCATTGTTGATTAAACGTGTTTTTGAACAAGGCCGCATAAGCAGCGCAGAACATAACCCTGATGAAAGTCGAGGTTTAGGGCTAAAAAGGAGTGGCGATATTGCAGCCAAGTTTAATGCGAAAATACACATTAGGCAGGAATCTTTCGAGCTAACTCTTATCTATTCTAAGGGGAAACTCGCTGATCATGAAGTGAGTTATGGCCTGCAAAAATTATGCGGTTCGCATATTTGTTTTGACTTTTCTCTTGATTAATTTAAGATCTTCTCCTTAAATTATCGATATGAATCAGAATGCAATGATAATCAAACTCCGTGATTTTACGAAAGACGATCACCCTTTTGGCAATGTCCAAGGGAAGGATGTTTTTCATAAACTGATGAACCGAGTCGACTCCCATCCATCTTGTACCGTCTTTGGAATATCGCTGGATGGAATTGAGGCGACAGATGCATCTTTTCCGCGTGAAAGTGTTGTGGCTCTTGCTCGCTTGTATCGAGGTGAAAAAAGCTTTTACCTAATCGATGTTGCTGATCAGGATCTTATTGATAACTGGACTTATGCAGCTGAGGCGAAAGGTCAACCCCTAGTGATTTGGTCGGGAAATCAATATAAAGTGATAGGTCCTGAAATGACGAAGGGAACTCGAGATGTGGTTGAGTTCGTTTTAGATAACGGTTCTGCAACGACAGCGAGTATCTCTGCTGCATTTGGTATCAGTATTCCTAACGCAAGTACCCGATTGAAAAAACTTTACAGCGCAGGTTATATCACTCGTTCCGAAGAAGCAGCAGAGTCTGGCGGAAAAGAATTTATTTATTACGCAATAAAATCTGATTAAACAGCTTGTGTTAATCAGATTTTGAGATTAGAATCCTCTTGTAGCTGAGAGGATTCTTTTTCATTTCAGCTTAAACAGATTAATTAAATCAGATTTGGAGGCCTTATGGCAACTAACGGCAAGACAGGCGACAACCGTCGTCATGGTATGGTTCGCGAACGTTCACAAACTCAAACACCTTCGGGCCATTGGGTTAAACGTGATGCAAATACAGGACGCTTTATGGATGTGAAGCAAGATGGCACACCATTCAAAGGCGTTCGTAAAGAGAAATAAAAAGGCACTTTCAGTAAAGTACTAAAAGTGCCTTTTTATAGTGAGGTGAATTATAAGTTCCGTTGGCGCGGCAGCTTATAAGGCCCAACACTAAGAGGTTTCAAGCCCTGTTAGAAAGGCTGATTGCTCTGATTTGTCCCGCAATCATACCCTTCTAATGTGTTCATCTCAATCATTGAATTCCCTCTTTCGCTTTAAGTTGAGAGGAGTCTCTAATGAGAATTCGACCAAAAGTTGTCCCAGTTTGCGCTTATAAGCGTTACCGAAATGGTGTCTGGGAGGATGTGTGTGCTCATACACGTTCACTTCCGCGTTAATTTTTAATTGGGGCTTAGTGTGAGCTAACGCCCCTGTCTATTGTTCTTTTTAGAAAGGTTTTCTATGAATACACGAAGAAAAGATGATGGTGATGAGATCATTGCTTTTACCATTGTTTTTCTAGTTGCGTGCTGTGTTTTGGGTGTGCTCTACATTAGTTATCACACTGTAGCACTCTCTGGTTTGGTCGGGATCGTAGCGGTAACGCTACTGGTAAAATTCTATCGCGTCGAATTTTGGAACAACTATACGCTCTTTGAAATTGGTTGCTTTTTGCCTTTGGTCTTTTCTGCGTACTGGATTGTTGATCTTGAGTATCCGCAAAGTGTTGTCAATTCGGCGAAATCGATTGAACAGTTTGAAGGGATGCAGTACGTCATTGAGTCAGTGAAGCTTGCTTGGCATACCGCTTTAAACATTAAGGTCATTGTGCTTTGTCACATCTTAGCGCTTGGTGCGATCGTGACTGCCTGTTTTGCCAACACCATTGCCACCAATCGTGAAAGCCCTGCGCTTATCTTTGGTGTGGTGCTGTGTTCAGTACTGTCGATGGCGCTGGCCAATTTAAACGTTATCCCAACTTGGCTTTATCACCACTTTCAAGTTTGAGCTAGGCAGTCACGTTGTTTGCACACTAGTGATATAATGCGATGCATATCACTAGTGTGCATTTTTCAACCCCAATACGTTCCGTTCATGTTTGTACAAATCATTAGTCGTGGTACGCATCTTTACACTCAATAAAAACTAATATTTTCCAAATCGTCGTGTGATCCCTTAAAGGGATCTTCTCTAAAACGTAGCCAATGCCTACTTAATCATTTCAAAAATACTATCCATTTTTTTAGCCTGTTCTAACTTCTTAAATTTGTCTGCTCTTATGGTTTCTTGGATCCTTGTGTAAGGATTCATTCCACTATCCTCACCGATAGTAAAATTAAAGCCGTCTATATCTCCGGATAGTATTTGTTTGTAGCTAAAGCTAACAGGTTTTGTTAAGTGGTTAAGTTGAAGATTAATGAATTTTGAGCTTAGAGTTTTCCCTGCATTGAGATGAATTAGGTAATAGCCCATATTATTGGAATGGCACCATCGGATAAATTTGGTATGGCTTTGGTCTATACCGTAAGACGGAGAAAACACTGCTTGCCCTACACTATTTTTTAAACGTTCTCGAATCGTTGTGCGCAGTTCACCTACATCGGTTGTGTCCTCTGTTTCGATGATTTGTTTGCATATTGATTTTACTTTTGTCAGTGGAAGTCTGGTAGTGAAGTATGACTGTGCAGGGTCTTTTCGCTTAAATTCCAAGAATTTAATTTCGCCCTTTGATAGTACAACAGCATCAATATCGTTTGGCTGATTATGAAATGCAGGATAGAGGACCTCATAGATGAATCGCCTAGTGAGCAGTAAAGACGTTTGTTCTTTAGACGATAAGCCCTCTTGTAAGTATGTAACGATGCCAGCGTCAGTTTCTGCAAGTTTATTCTTTGCTGGGCTACTTTGTTTTAGATTGTTGTGCATAGAAAGTTGACACAAAAGCTCTGCTGCATCATCAAATATAGATGACCCTATTTTTTTGTTCTCTAAGTTCAGTTTGGCTTTATAGGCTTTGAATTCACCAGATTCATCGTATCTGGCGATCACTACGGTCTCTTTTTTTTCTATAAATTCCCGAATCAGGGCTATGTCAGCCTTCGACATGTTTTTTGAGTAGTTTCGCCCCAAAAATCGAACAAAAATACTCTTTTTTCCATAGTCATAGGTACACCGAAACCAGTCGAAAGAGGTGAAGTCTTTACCGAAGTACTTTTCTACGGACTTCTGAAAGTACTGCTCGCTAACAAATGACTCGAGCCTTTTGGTTCCTTCCCAGTAAAGTAAAAAATCTCTAAATTTATTATCCATAAACAATCGCTTCAGTGTTACTTACTGCTAACTTATTGCTTATATTGAATAAAATCTACTTTTTTATAAACTTTCACCTAAAAGGCGACTGTCTGAGTCAATAACAAGGGATAAGAGTAAGAAGAGTCATACTCCTCTCACTCTGCCTGAAAAACTTAAGCCGCTTTATCACACGCTTTGCTTTTCGCTTTTTCAATAAATGGCTTCATCAGCTGAGCAACAGCTCGGAATACCGGGACTACAACTGAGTTCCCGAACTGTTTGTAGGCCGCAGTATCAGCACAAACAATTCGAAAATCATTATCTTGTTCTGCTCTGTCATATTCTGGTTTTTCAAAGCCCATCAGACGAGCGCATTCCTGTGGTGTTAAGCGACGCGGAGTTTTATGAAGCGGCTCAAACTCAGAGGCATAACGGCCTTTCGCTTCATCGTATTTTTTTTCCCCTTCCTTAATCATCTCTTTGTACTGCTTATCCGAGCATTCCGGATATTCCTTACGGAAATTATCAGCGTACGCAATCGCTTCTTTTTCACGCTCCTGATTTTTTCTTATTGCGTGCTCTTTGTTTTTTTCCAGGTATTCTGCAGAAAGTCCGTCCTGGTTAATCAGAATCTCAGAACCATCTTTATAATAACGTGCTGACAATGTACGGGTTACTGACTCCGGATTTTTCGGGTCTATAAGGCCAAATCCAAATCCGTTTCCTTTTGTCTGGTGTTTAAGCGCGTAGTGATACAAGTAGTTCCACAGGTTTGGGGTCAGCGTGTATTTCTGTTTTTCTTCACTGGTTAGGGGGCACAGAATGTCTTCTACACGGTATCTTGATTCAGGTTTTTGTATATTGCGCAGGGATAGGTTCAGATAGCTATTATCAGCTTCTACAAGGTCCTGTCGTATACCTACAAGCACGATACGTTCACGATGCTGAGGTGTGAAATGAGCACCGTCAATAATCGTTGGCTCAGGTTTTCGTTTTCTTACTGCCTCAATTGCTTTTTCTATATTCTCACCAGAATTGCTTATGTCAGCAACATGGTAGCCAGCTCTGTCTAGAGAACGGATGATCGTGGCAAAAGTGTTGCCTTTATCATGACTCTTAAGGTTTTTAACATTTTCCAGAACGAAAAATTTTGGTTTCCGAGTCAAAAGGATCTGCTCAACATCAAAGAATAGAGTGCCCTGCGTATCACATTCAAAGCCATGAGCTCGGCCTAACGAGTTTTTCTTCGATACACCTGCCAGAGAAAACGGCTGGCATGGAAAACCTGCAAGTAATACATCATGTTCAGGGATATGTTTCAGGATACTTTCCCGTTTTTCCTGTTCTGTTGCATTGCTGTCTCCACTCTTAGTTATTTGAGTTATATCCATTAGGGATACATTTTTCTCTGGGTTCTCATCTGCACTGTCTAGGAAATAAGGTAATTCAGCTTCATTGACGTAATGATTGGCAAGGTATGTTCGTCGGGCTTTCTGATCCCACTCACTGGTAAATTCACATCTGCCGCCAATATCCTCGAATCCTTTTCTTAGACCACCGATCCCTGCAAAGAGGTCTATAAAGGTAAAATCCGGATTTTCCCAGTGAGCAGGTTTTTCAGGCAACAATTTACTACGGATATCGGCCATAGCTCTTTCACTGAAGCTTATAGGATTCGATTCTGGTGAAGCCTTCCATCGGTTGAGCTTTTCTCTACTGACTTCCTGCTCATAACCACATTCCAGTTCTTTGAGTTTCAGGGCAAGGTTTTTCTGGTCATAAACTTCGACAAGAAGTTTAAGTAGGTTATTGCTCTTAGAGATTAGGCGTTGCGTGCGAAGTGTATCCTCACGGTCACCACAGTTAAGGATTTCGTTATTTTTCATGGAAGATAATTGTATATAAAGGGACATTTGTGTGTAACTCTATCACACGAATGTCCCTTTTGGTAGGTGGTATGTATGTAAATACAGTTGAATTGGCTGTTTTATACCAGTCTGTCACAGATTCTCATTAATTTGTAAGCCTTTTTAGTTCAGATAACTCATATAACTCATTTGCCGCTTTGTAGATATCGTTAAGCCGCCATTGAGAGCGTCGCTTATTTAGCTTGGAGTTGTTCGGGTTATATTTTGGGGCTGGATTTAGGTAGATAGTTCCTGAATGAATCGCTTTAAATAGTTTTTCAGCGTTGGTATTCCGACACCATAGTACCTCATCCGCGAACTTAACTTTCCATTTGTAACCTTCCGCAAGCGTGTGAGGTTCATCGTTACACTGTTTTTCTGCTGGCACATATACTACTTCATTATGTTTAGCACCCCAGCAATTTAGGATCCTTTCCAGAGACCAGCTTGCTGCAATATTTCCTTCTCTGTCTTCAAGCACTATTTCCATCTGTATCATCTGTCGAGTGATCGGTTTGTCTGGCTGGTAATAGCTAGGCTCATAGCGCGTATAGCTGCTGCCATCTTCTCTCTTATCCTTAAAAGAGTGCACACAACGGATTTTCAGGGTCAACTTTGTTTTCTCGTTCTCGACATAGGCCCTGTGCAGACCGGTAAGACGGTAGTCTTCTCCTTTCTGATATCCATATTTCATCATGAAATCAGCAAAACTTTCTGCGTACAGACCTCCATCAGGTTCCGGAGTAAACAAAGTCAGCTTTTTACGGGTAAAGCTTTTCAGTTCTATGCCGTATATATCCCCGTTTTTTTCAGCATTAGGTTTAATTCCACAGGCATGTTCAAGCGTATAGCCATGCACTTGAGTCCCGGTGAACGGAATAGTGATGCCGTTTTTATCAAAACGGCATCCTAGCAGCGTTTTAGATGCTACGTTATCCCGGAGGATTTTTTCTAGTTTGACAGAGCCGCTGTCACCGTCTGGTTTAATGGTTATTGATTTGCAGACTTTAGATCCATGGTAGGAACTAAGTTCCCTGAATTCTTTGACCAGAGCTTCTCCCGGGTCTACTGCCATAATCGCAACAGCATGGCCAGACAGCGTGGAGCCTAGGATTAAATAACGTGGGAGCCGGTCATCTCTTTTTATGTACTCCACCGACATTGAACGGGGCATTTCCCCTTTTTCGGTAACAAAACCTGATAGTCTAGCTTCCGGATACTGGGCATAAACAATAGCTTTACACTCTTTAGCTGGATGCAGAATGCCATCAGTACTCAGCCAAGAAAAACGGTGGAATATTGCTTGTGGTATTGCTTTACCTGGTTCAGAAGCTCTTTTTGTTATGCTGGTACTTTCGCCTCGGTCGCTAAACCGGAGGTCAAAAATAGAGTTCAATAGACTCGCATCCGAGTGATAATACACTTGGTTTTTATCATTCGCGTTTTTGGGAAGTTCTTTGATAAGAGCTAGTTGACAGTTATGTGGCCTGAGAAGAGTTATGACGGTTTCCAGATCGGGGATGTCGAAGTGATCTAACTGATTGAATGTATACATTGTTATAGGTCTTATCCAATATATTGATGTACAACATTAAGAACTATTACATTTAAATTCAACGAAATGTGTGCGGTTGCTTCACTAATATCACACTATTTCTAATGCTTTCTTAAAGATCATTCAAACAGTAGTACATACAGGTTCTCAAACGACTTTCAACAAGTAGCTTTTTCCTGCTTTATTTCGCGTACCTCTTCACTCGTTCCTCCCTCAATCGGTGGCTCAACCAAGCCAATAAAAAATACAAACAGCGTATTTCCCATTGTCTTGGCCCTACGGGTCACAATCAGGGCTATGGGGTTCGCGCTGCCAGCCAAGTTCTGTCTGACCTTGGCTAAGTGCTGTGCATTCAGGTCCCTGTGTTGATTTTCCCTCGTGCGTTTTGCGCCAACTTCTTAACCTTTAAAACCTCAGAACCTGCCCGTAAAAAGTGAAATGGACGCTACGCGCTTTTGACGGGCAGAACCACGAGGTTTTGAAGGGAAGTTAGGCGAAAACGACGGTGAAAATTCAATCAAACAAGGAGCGTATCATGTCACATTCCCTTTCTTCCCAAGTTCACAGCACTACGGCAGTCAGCGCGAGCAACGTATCTCCGTTGCATCACTCAGGCTCTACAACAGTGAAAGTCTCGCCGTGTTCGGTGTTGGTGAATTGGTCGGAATCCTCTCGCTTGAATGAGGGAGAGGAATTCCCATTCGATATTTTTGAGGCCATCGCGTTAAAAGCGGCGTTAGATAATTCGCTTGGTGGTTACGATAAAACAGACATTACGGTGAATTTCGATAATGGCCATCAGCACCGTTGCCGCGTCGATTTGGGCTGCGGTGGCAATGAGTGTGGGTTTGCGGATCACTGCTTTCGTGTGCTCGAGTACTCGCTATCGCTTGAGAAAAGTGAGCCGTCGCATTGGTATTTTACTGACGCCCAGGGGCGAGAACTGCTCGCACTGATTAAAACATATCAGTTAAATCGGCATACGGTGGCGTTGTCTCGCTCTCAGGTGTTAGCGAGCACCCGTTTAGCGAAAGCACAACAAGAAGCAGAGGAACTGGCCAAGGCAGAGCAAAGGAAGGCAGCCCATCAACAACGAGTGGAACAAGAGAAAGCGTTTCAAGCCTCTCTATCAATACCGGATTGGGCACTGGGGGCAATTGTGGCGACATACACGGTTTTTGATGAGGACAACAGCGATCCCTATGCGGATGATTACCGATTCAATACAGAGAAAACCATTATTCTCTCTTGGTCTAAACATACGCGCCGGTTATTTCCAGAATTGCGTAAAGCGTGCTTAAACCATGAGGATACGGCGTTTTTAGCGGATAAAGCGCAAAGCTGTGAGCATCGTGAAAACTATTCGATGGGGGCCGGTACCTATCTCACGAATAAGGATTTTATTCGTTGTGGTTGGTCGGTGCGTAAAGTGCGCTTTTGGCGTGAAGATAACAAAGCTATTTACGTTCCATTGGGTGAGCTGGCTCACGTAGTACAAGTATAAATGTGCGGGCTCATAGCATGGAGGTGTGACCATGTCACAAGTTCATTACTTCACAGTTGATGCTCGCTTAGTCCACTTGTTCGAAAAGTTAGCTACGTTGAATGTCGTGCTCGGCGAGAAGATAGTTACTAGGGAAGATTTTGAGCTGTTTTTGGAAAAAATAATCGAATGGCATAAATAGTAAAAAAGCCAAAGCAAATAATGCTTTGGCTTTTTTGGATTGCTATTTAATTTACAACTAGCTTACTCGATTTCTGGGCAATTTTAATCGCAATGAGCTCATCAAGAATGTACTGTAGTTTATTTTTTAAATCAGCCTCTTTAGCCCAAACTAGAGGTAAATTGATGTATAAACCTCGATCTTGTATGACTTCTATTCTTACTCCTACTGGTAATTTTCCTTGTAACAGCAATAAATTGAGAGCTAATTGTCCCTTAAGTTTTTCCATTCCTTTGGTTCCATTAGCATCTATGAGTCGCCACGCTAAGAAACTCTCAGGTTCATACTCAAGCGAAAGATCAAATCCAGCCATAGGTTTAACGGCGCAAAGCTGAAATATGTCTGGGCTGGCTCTTTTGAGCCAAGGTTCTTGCTCTAGTATAAATTTGTTTTCGTCAGGGGAGATTTGTTCCTGAGTTGGAATTTGCTCGATTGGTTCACTTGTTAGCTCATCAGATGCATGGTTGTAAAGACTTGCATTTAGCAACTGAAGCTGTGTTCTATCTGCGAGCATGTTTCTTTGCTCTACACTCAGGTAGCTGTAACCTGCCCTTGCTCCTACAAAGATATTTGCTAGCGAATAGACTTTTTCTCCTAAATGTTCTTGAAGGCTAACTTTCATAGCATTGATATTGTCCTTCTCTGGATTGAGAAGGACAAGGATCATCGCTCTTAGAGCGATGTTCTTATCATCAGAGTAAATAAGGTTAACGTCTTCATTGTTAATTATTCTTTGAGCAGTCTCGAACCAACGTTTAACATCATCGGAGTTTGCTTCTGGAGGTAAATTCTTTTTAAGCTCTTCAACGACCTCTATTAATTGCCAACCTGTATCTATATTAAACTTGCTGCACACCTTGAAAAATTCAATCGCGACAACCAGTTGGTTAGTATCTTCTAAATAAGAAGTTAGAATTGCATTCAATAGTTGATCTGCATTGCCTAGATAATTGGACAGCTCAGTTGTGAACTGAGGATGTGTCAATAGATGAGAATGAGTTGCCGCTATAATTGCGTCATTCAAAGCCATCTTTAACGTAAAAGCATGTTTGTCGACTGTTGGAGGCTCAACAATATCCAGAGTTAACTCTGAGGATTCATTATTACTTGTCAAAATGCGGCAGTTGATGGTACGTGAATCATAGTTTTCATAACTACGTTCTACAAACATATCTAAACTATCTTGGTTAGTGAAACCAATATCAGATATGTGGCAATATGGCAGATAAGAGCCCCCTAAGTTTTGTGTCAGCCCTACAACTACATTTTTATCTCCCACTTTCCCTTTATTAACAAGGGAATGCATTGTGGTGTGATCAAAAACCTTCTGCCCATTCACATCAAAGCAATACTCTAGAGGAAGAAGTTCGTAAGTGAGAACGTAACGACTAAGGTAGCGTTTAGAAAGCATCACGTAGCACGTTGTATTAGGGGTCATTTCCATTATTCTTGTTCTCTATAATCGATTAATCCAGAGGCACGGTTCGGAAAGTGCTCGAAAAAAGCAGGGTTAGCTCTAGTGCCATCATTACATAAGAAAACTAGTTCTTCACGTGCTCTTGAACACATAACGTAGAGATTCATCTTAAAGGTTGTCAGGTCAGTATCATCAACAGTAAAAGACTGTAGTTGAGGGATAAAAACAGCATCGAATTCTAGTCCCTTGCAGCTCTTACGATGTAATACCGTCACTACTCCTTGCGTGTCAAATACCAAGTCTTCGCTACTTTTATAGTTCTTACTACTGTATGACTGTACAGTATAGTTGGTCAAGCGGTCAGCTATCTCTTTGACAAATAGTTCCCGATCTGTGTCATTGTCAACAATTACACCAACTTCTAATGCTGCTCTGTTTTTTAGTGAACGACAAATATATTGAATCTGCTGCTCAACGTTACTTACAACAACCAACTGAGGTTTGTTCCCTTGTCGATTAGGTAGTTTTGGAACACCAGTTGGTAGCCCTACATAAAAATGACTTGCTACTTTTGCTATTTGATATGTATTTCTGAAGTTAATTGTTAAAGAAAACTCACGCTCAGGTTTCTTGTTCAATTTAAGAGTCGTTCTAATGTCTTCTAAACTAGAGTGACGATTCTCTTCCAGTCTTTGATTCTCATCCGCAAGGATCGTTAATGCCCCATGCTCTAATTGCTTAGATGTCAGATGTAAGAACGAAAAAAGGCCAGGTTCGAAATCTTGTGCTTCATCAATAATCAAGTGTCCCCAATCGACCATTTTTTCTTGAGGTTGATCTAAGTACAAGTCACGCATTGCTAACCAATTGTATTGCCATCGTGCAAGCTCCAATGGTTCATATGAAGTCCCTGTCCACGCGCTATAGATACTAGGATCTGAGTCATACCGGCTTTTTGGGACGTACCACATCCCTTTTTTATTTGTGAATGGGTTGAATTTATTAACCCCCCATTTCCCGCCGACTTTTTTTAACTTGTCCTTATCCTCATAAGGGCAGTTCACAAATGCTCGGTCCCCATCAATAATGAGTGTTTCCGAGCTATGACCTGTAGTGATTCTATGTGACCTCCACCATTCGGGAAACCAAGTATGCATCGTTTTTGATTGCACGTTTCCATTTATTTCAGCTGCCACATTCTCTGTGTAACGCCTTAGAACACGGTTGTACATTAAAACAGTTACGTCACGGTTTTTATTAGCTAATATCTGCGCTCTAAGGAAGGCAATTACAGTTTTACCTGTTCCTGGAGGACCCGAAACCAGAATACTTCCATCGATAGGTGCATCTTCAAAAATGTCTTGTTGTTCTTCGCTTATTTGACGCGCATTAGGCATTCTCATTAGCTAAACTCCTGCTGCGCATTATTGACAATTTTAGTAAATAAGCCTTCATAATTATCTGTACCGATTAAAATCTTTCGGTCCAGTAAAAGGTTGTTATTCTCGCAACTAGTTTCTGAAATTATTGTACAAGAGTGACATGCAGCTTGGTTTAATCCCATAATGCCTAACTCTTGCTTTTCACTACACACTGGATCATTAGAGCACCAGTATGCAGTTTCTAACGCAGCTAACATTGCTGGAAACAATCTGTTAGCTTCGCCTTGCTGAACGAGTCCCCCCAAACTTCCTTCTGAATCACCATCAGCTGTATATATAAGCAGTCCGGCTTGACCATCATCAGCATAGATTCTCTCTCTTAGAGAACCACTAGAATACCCACTTTCAAAACTTAGCTGTCTAATTAATAGGTGGGCTAAAGTATGTAGAACTAGAAACTTCACGCTTGGAACTGGCAAATAAGTAGAGCTGAGCTCCGTATGGTGCTTATTCAACTTTTCAATTCGCAGCTTTAACTCTTGTGGCATATGCTGCTCCCAAGTGTTAATGACAGAGTTATCCATTTCAATGAATATGCCTTCGCCATAGACTTCAGTAGCAGGAAGCCACGATCTATTCTCCAAAGCGGTTTTGGGGCTAACAACGTTATCACTTGGTGATACGCGCTCAAATCCACAAAATGCACGTACTTCACGTAATTTATCTAATAAAACAACTCGCTTTATTACAGAATCAAAGTCAAAAGTGGGATAGTTAGCCCAGTCTGCGACCTTAGCTTTAAAAGTTTTAGTCTCTTTACTCGCAATATCTGGAGAAGAAAGAACATCCCACTCAGCAACTCTTAAGTCTTCATCTTTCGGAACTTTAAACGTCCGTTGTTCCTTTTCTTTACCAGTTACTGCGTTCAAAACTTGTTCTTCAGTAAGATCAAACTCTTCTGCAATTTCTTCAACATATGCGTTAATTAGACGTTCTTTTCCATCAGATAAAGCAGTCATCAAACTTTCGAAATAATTTGATTCTTTTATCTTGAGATATATTTGGTTCCCAGAGCTTTTCTCTGAATGAGGGATATCCAATGCCGAGCGCACTATTGAGTAGTAGAGGTTGCTTGCTCCCCTTTGTAATACATGTAACTGTTCATCACATTTGCGCTCTGCAGGATCTTTATATTCCCAAGGCTGAGTATCATTGCATTTAACACCTGCGAGCCCTGTCTGACTCATTATTTCTTTAAGAGAGTTTTTTGAGCCACACTCTGGATTTTTACACTCAACATAGAGCGCATCCAAACCGCTACCAAGCTCAGGGTTAGACAGGAAGTAGAGTTCCGGGCTTTCACAAGTCTTCTGTCTACTATTTTTGTGAGCCCAGTACACCCAAGGAATATCTTGAAGATGCCCTTTTTGACACGCTGCGACAAAACGCATAGGAGCAAGAACTTTTTGCTTACATGAGTTATTCGCACATACCGGTATTCCATCTGCGTTGAGCTTACCGGTTTCTTTTTTCCAAAGTTCCAT